>NZ_CP138856.1:0-35773 GCF_033877495.1 Corynebacterium sp. UMB2355A
ATGAGTTTACAGACTCATGCGCAGAATGCGCACACTAAAACACCCACCCGCGTCGAACCAGACCGCGGCGGACTGGATAACACCCCAGCATCAGCCAGCGACCGCGACCTGCTCCGCGCACATTTAGGCCGCGAGGTACTCCACGGGTCTGTCGGACGAGATTTTTCCAAGGCGTATATGCGTAATGCCGACGGTACAAACTCGCCACGCATGTATCGCTTCGACACCGAAGCTTTAGGACGGTGCGAGTACGTCATGCTTACCAGTAAGCAGTACGCCGCCGTCCTAGTCGTTGACGTTGACCAAGTAGGAACAGCCGGCGGCGACCCCGCAGACTTAAACCCCTATGTCCGTGACGTGGTGCGCTCACTTATCGCCCACAACATCGGCCCAGCGTGGGCGGGAATTAACCCGACTAACGGTAAAGCCCAGTTCATATGGCTTATCGACCCCGTCTACGCTGACCGTGGCGGTAAATCAGCGCAGATGAAACTACTGGCAGCAACCACGCGCGTACTGGGTGAGCTTTTAGACCACGACCCTCACTTCTCTCACCGCTTTAGCCGCAACCCGTTTTATACCGGCAAGGCTCCCACGGCTTATCGTTGGTACAGGCAGCACAATAGGGTGATGCGTCTGGGAGACTTGGTAAAAAAGGTGAGGGACTTGGCAGGACACGACCAGTTCAACCCCGTCCCACGCCAGCAGTTTTCCTCTGGCCGGGAACTTATCAACGCAGTTAAGTCTCGCCGTGAGCAAGCCCAAGCATTCAAAGCCCTTGCCCAAGACGTAGACGCTGAAATCGCCGGAGGACTAGACCAGTACGATCCGGAGCTTATCGACGGTGTGCGCGTGCTGTGGATTACCCAGGGAAAAGCGGCACGTGACGAAACCGCCTTTAAGCACGCACTCAAGACTGGTCACCGTCTGCGCCAGCAAGGTCAACGCTTGACTGACGCGGCGATTATCGATGCCTACGAGCACGCCTACAACGTCGCCCACACCCACGGCGGAGCAGGCCGTGACAGCGAGATGCCACCCATGCGCGACCGCCAAACCATGGCACGTCGCGTGCGTGGCTACGTCACCCAGTCCAAGAGCAGAGCCTATGGAAGCGCTAGCGCGCCAGGAAAAGCTACCAGTAGCGAGCGTAAAGCACTGGCTACCATGGGGCGCAGGGGTGGTAAGAAAGCCGCAGAGCGCTGGAAGGAAGACCCACACGGCGAATATGCGCAGACAGAGCGCAAAAAGCTTCAAGCTGCAAACGCACTTCGACAGAGTCGTGGAAAAGGTACCCGCGGACGGGTGCTAGCGACAGCGATGGACATCTTGACGCAGACAGGAAAGACTCCGTCAGGACGAACCGTAGGTCAGGAATTGGGCATCACCCGTCAGCAAGCTAACCGTCATCTGAAAGCTCTGCGTGAAGCCGGTCTTATCTAGTTGAAAGTGGAACATGCCGTAAGCAATATACGGTTCCCCTGCCGTTAGGCAGTTAGATAGAACCTCACGTGAAGAAAACCTCCCTAGTTTCTTGGTTTTGATACCAGCAGGAATTCTTTGGCGTCCAGTATTTTCACGGGGAATATTTATTGCCTGCGCCCGCAGGTGGCTTCTCCCCTTAGTGCTTCCAACGACGAGAAGCACTAAGGGGAGTTTCCTTTATTGCGTGCCCTCCAGTCGTTCTTTGAGGCTGGTGGCTAAGTCTAGAAGTTCGTCTGGGTTATCTGCGGGGCGTTGTTGAGACAGATTCCTCTGTGCTGCGCGTACGAACTTGGCGAGTATGCCGGCGCCGCGGGCCAGTGGGGAAGTGGCAGGCAGTTCTGCTTGTATTGCTTGCAGGTGTTTGGCCGCACTGTTGGCGGCATCTAGTGCGTACTCGTAGTCTTCACCGTCTCCGTGGGCTTTGATGAACAAAGCGCACAGGTGTGTGTCCTGGGCTTCATGAACAATGTCCGCCATTCCATCCCTTCTATTTTAGCCGCCTTCGGTTTAGCCCTTTAAGGCTTTCCCGGTCATGAAAGCAACTTTAACTAAAGAGAGTCACTTCAAAGTAGAGAGAAAATAAAGGGTACACCCATCTGTACGCGCTGACCTGCGGCGTTGTGGGTTGTGCCGAGCGTGCTGCCGGAGTCCCTTTCAGTGTCCCTGGGGTAGGAGCGGCCGCATGAAGGTGCGCTCGTACCGCAGGACGCACTCGGACTCGTCTCGAATCCGGTCAGCGGCGATGAAGTCCGAGTGGGTGCCGAACAAGGTGCGGTACTGCTCGTAGGCAGCCAGGCTGGGGAAGCTGAACAGGGATTCCGCACGGTCACTCACACCTTCCGCGGGTAGGTAGTACCCGTGGTGGGTGCCGCCGTGTTCGTCGACATGCCGCATCCAAGCGCGGGCGAACTGTTCAAAGGCTGCGATCTGGTCGGGGTCGATGGTGTAGTGGACGACACAGGTGATCACATCCACAACGCTAGGCCCACAGGCGCTCATTGGGGAGCCTTTGTCTGTGCGCCTCGTGGTGCAGCACACCAATCTGCCTGGTTTACCTGCGGAAATGCGTCAGTTCGCCAAGTTGGCGCCGAGTTCAACGGTGAGAACTCCGACGGCGATGAGGAGGATGCCGAGGGCCATGGTTCGGGTGAGGGGTTCGTGGAAGATGACCCGGGCGAGGATCGCGGTGAGAGCTACGCCGGATGCTGCCCAGATGCCGTAGGCGACGCCAAGGGCCATGCCGTCGGCCAAGGCGAGACTTAAGGCGACGAACGCCACGAGATACCCCGCGATGACGCCGATGAACCATTTCTTCACCCGGCCACCGTCGGAGGCTCGTAGCGACATGGTCGCGACGACTTCGGACAAGATGGCGCCTGCGAGGAAGATCCATCTCATGAGTTGACTCCTGCTTCCTGGGCTGCGGTTTGCTGAGCTTTCTGGGAGCCGAGTTCGACGGTGAGGACACCGCTGATGATCGCAACCATTCCAAGACCCATCACAGCGGTCAGAGGTTCACCGAAAATCGCGGCGGATAGCACGGCGGCGAGCACGACCCCGCTGGCTCCCCAGATGCCATAGGCGACGCCGATCTGCATTCCTTCGCGCAGGCAGAAGGTGAGGAAGACGAAAGTGCCGATGTATCCGGCAGCAACCACGATGTACCAGGATGGGTGATTGAGCGCCGCCTTGAGAGACAGCGTCGCCGCCACTTCGGTAGTGATGGCGCCAGCGAGCAGGAACCACTGCTTCATGGGGTTGTTCCTTCGATCAGGGAGCGAATGCTGGAGACGACGGCTTCGAGATCCGCGCCGTGGAGGGTGGACACACCTGTGGCCTGGGCGCCCCAGAGTCCGTCGGCGGCGAGTCGGGCGGTGGTCAGCCTGGCTCGGGTGGCGGCGTCGAGATCGTCCGGGAGTTCGAGCCAGCGGCCCATCCGCGTAGTCCACGGTTCGGTGAGTTCGGGCCGATACGTCGCTTGGCCCCAGATGATGAACTCGGCGCGCTTGGCGGCCCCGTGGGCGGCGACGTGAACGTAGCTCAGGAGCCGCTCGGTGGCGTTGGCGTTCTCGAGGGGCTTGCCAAGGGTGGCAGTCATGTCGTTCTCGACGTTGGCCGCAGCGTGGTCGACGATCGCGGCGAGCAGTACGTCGCGGTTGCGGAAGTGATATAGCAATCCCGGTTTGGTGAGCCCGGCCTCGTGGGCCACTGCGTCAAGGGTAATGTCGCCACCCTCCGCTGCGTTCATGACGCGGAGGGCAGCTTCCAGGATCTCGGAGCGCTGACTGGTTCGCATATAGCTAACTTTACCATTTGGTAGGTGAAGCCTTCAACTGCGGGCGCTGGTAGGGGCACCTGGGGTACACCCTAAGTGAACAGTTTGAGAATTACATGCATCGCGTTTAACTCACTGTTCGCTAGGGTGGGTTTATGAGTAATGAAACAGAACCGTCACTACCTCTAGACATTCCTGAACAACCAGAGGTGGTTACGGGGCAGAAAATCGGTTACGCGCGCGTGAGTTCCAAGGATCAGAATCTCGACCGGCAGTTGGCGGCGTTGAAGAAGGAAAAAGTCTTCCGCATCTTCACCGACACGGTGAGTGGTTCGTCCACCCAGCGCCCCGGCTTAGATGGGGCGCTTGATTATGTGCGCGCCGGCGATCAACTCATTGTGGTGAGCATGGACAGGCTTGCCCGTTCCCTTATCGACCTCCACCGCCTGGTCGATGAACTCACCGAACGCGGAGTATCCGTGAAATTCCTCAAAGAGGGGCAGACCTATTCATTGGACTCGAGTCCGGTGGCCAAGCTCATGCTTGGCCTACTCGGGTCGGTGGCGGAGTTTGAACGCGCGATTATTCGTGAACGCCAAGCCGAAGGCATTGCCAAAGCCAAGGCGCGCGGCGTGTATAAGGGGCGTGCGAAAGTCCTCAACGAGGAGCAAATAATGCAGGCGCGCGAGTGGGTGAGCGAGGGGGTTCCGAAAACAGAGGTTGCCCGCCGCTTCGGGATAGGGCGCACCACACTGTATAAATACCTCGCCGACTAACGGGCCGTTAGAGGTGATCAGCAAGCGAGAAAAAGACAAGTGCCCCCAGGATGAGACCGAGAAAGATTCCGACATCGATCCAGCGCGATTTTTTCACCGGCTTCTCCCACGGCATGGTGGCTGCTATGGCGACACCAACGCGGACTGCCGCAGCGAGCGAGCAGACGGCGAAAACAGTCAGAAGCTCTGCCACCCAGCCAAACAGGCTGGCAACGATAATGGAAATGATCGCCACCCCGAAAATCACGGTGCTGGTGCGAAGCGATGGACGAGGTGCGGGTGAAGGATGTTTTCTACTCATGTGGACACCATGTCATATGCGTGTGCACTTTCCCCCGAACAAGGATTTGCCCAGCTCGCGCATGATAGACACGCGTACTGGGCGACTTTTATCAGCCGACGGACTCGTGTGCGTTAGCCGCGCGTGACGGTGGGTTTGTGCGGCAGGTGCCAGTTCAACTGGCAAAGGAGCATAATCAAGAAAAACCGTCAACCCATTGTTGACTTGTTTAGTCTCCCGTCGGTAGACTACTGTTATGAAGCGAAACGCCGTCATCAAGAAATTGAAAGCGGAAGCCAAGCGGCGCGGTCTTGAATTTGAGGAAATCGCCCTATCGCGCCATGACGCTTATCGGGTAGGCAGCACCACCCGAACCTTAGGTAGGCACCGTGAGATTGACGATGTGACAGTCAAGAAGTTTTTCGACCAATACGCCCAAGAATTAGGTAAAGGCTGGTGGAGGTAATGACCACGACATACACAGTAACCGCAGAACGCGGAACCAGCGGAGTATGGGTGCTCGAATGCGCCGAACTAGGGGCAGTGTCCCAAACTAAGCGGCTGGCTAATGCTGCCGACGAGATGCGCGAAGCACTGGCCTACCAGGCAGGCCTAGACCCAGACGAAATCAACATTATTGTTGATGTTGTTCTCCCACCGGGCCTTGCGGAAATGAAAGCTCGCGCCGAAAAAGAACGCGAAGAAGCGGCACGACTGGCCGCTGCGGCACAGGCAAGCACTCATGACCTCGCTGTTGCAATGAGAAACGCTGGAATGACCGTGCGAGATATGGGAACAGTCCTCGGAGTGTCTTACCAGCGCGCCCAAAAGCTCGCAGCATCCTAAACACTGAAAGCGAAAGTCGCCCAGTACGCGTGTCTATCATGCGCGTGCTGGGCGATTTTTCTCGACCGGTGGACTCGTGTGCGTTGGTGGCGCGTGACGGTGGGCTTGCAAGGTAGTCCCCAGTTAGTGGTGTGGGCGGCGTTAAACGGCTCGGCCTGGTCGATGATTTGGCGTCCAATCTTGGCCGCTTCGCGCCCGAAAAGTTTGTCCATCACTGCTCCTTAACGCTTGGCTCTTTAGTGCTGCCGCGAAAGTCGCGTGTGCGACTTTCTTGCCCCGCGTGATTATCGCGTCCTGGCGTTCGTAGTTATCGCTAGCGGTTGCCTGACACAACCAGAGACACCGAAGCGCCGGCTACTTTTCTGCGCTGACCACGCTTTACGAGCGCTAAGCGCTCTAGGTTTATGGTACATTTGCACTAGAAGTGCCTAGGGGTGTTCCGATGCTCACCGTGCTGGTTAGAGGAGGTGGCGTGTGTGCTGACTATCGCGAAGATGGGTGCGCATTCCGTGGCCTATTATCAGTCCACAGTTGATGAGAATCGAGGGCCGGATTCGTACTATTCCGAGGACGGAAAGCAGCCAGCTTCGGTGTGGCTTCGGGGTGAAAAAGTGGCCGAGGTCTCGGCGTTTTTGGGTGCCGAAAACGGCGCTGTTGTGTCGGGAAAAACAGTTGAGGATTGGTTCAATAAGGCGGTTGCCCCGAGTGGTGTAAAGCTTGGAAAAGCTCTCGGGGATAAAGGGGTTCCGGGGTTCGATCTGACGTTTTGTGCGCCGAAATCTGTTTCATTGTTGTGGGGCATGGGTGTTGATTCTTCGGTTCGTAGCATCGTTGATGAAGCCCACCAGGCGGCAGTAAGTCAGGCATTGGATTACTTATCAGAGCATGCCGGCTATACGCGAAAGCAAGACCCTGCTGCGTCAAAGAAGCGTCTGATCATTGAAAAATTGGCGGGTATTTCTGGCGTGAAATATGAACACCGAACTTCACGTGCGGGCGATCCTCACGTCCATTCCCACGTGTTGTTGGCGAATAAGCAGTTGTGCCAGGACGGTAAGGCTCGCACTCTGGATGGGGTTAGTTTGTATCACGAAGCGCGTGCGGCAGGCATGGTGTATCAGGCCACGGTGCGCGAAATTCTGAGTCGAAAGCTCGGTGTGGAGTTCGGTGATGTGGTCAATGGGTGCGCGGAAATCGTCGGTCTTGATGACCCAGAATTGCTTGCGTCGTATTCAACTAGGGCGCGCGAGATTGACCAATGGCAGGCCGAGAATGGTTTAGAGACGCGGGCGTCGTATGAGCGCATCGCGCAGAAAATCACCCGCCGCACTAAGGACACCGAGACTCCACTAGACGAGTTAGAAACCGAGTGGGCTAGTGCCGAACATGGCGCAACGGTGCGTGCGTTTGTGGACGGACTGGAGCCAAGAAGTAAAGCGGCCTCGCGTGAATTGGGGGAGGATTTCTTGCCGAAACCTGCCCAGATTTTGGCCGAGGTTATCGCAGAACGCTCCACGTTTACTCGTGCCGATGTAGCTGAAAAAGCAGCGGAACTTATCCGCCCTGGCGCAGTTTCTCCGCAGGATATGACTGCCACTGTGGAGCGGCTTGTCGATGCCGCGTTGGGTGAAAAAGGAACGTGGTCGGTAACTCCGGAGAAATCCCGCGAGCTGGATAATACCCAGCGCGAAGGCTCGCAGAAGTACACCACCGTCGAGGTTGTCGACGAGGTTGAACGAGTAGTTGATATGGCTACTGCACGGGTTGAGCGCGGGGTTAATGCCGAGTCGATTCAGCCGGTTGAAGGCGAACTATCTCCTGCTCAGGCGGACGCTATGCGCGCGGTCGTCAGTTCTGACTATCTGACTTCTGTGGTAGTCGCGCCTGCCGGTGCTGGTAAGACGTCTTCACTTAAAGCCGCGCACAAGGCATGGAACCAGTCTGGTAAACACGTCGTGGGTCTAGCACCGACTGGTAAGGCTGCTGATGTGATGGTGGGCGAGAATGTGGCTGATGAATCCATGACGATTGCCCGCGCATATGTTGGCACAGACGAGCTGACACCGGAGCAAACAGCGGCGAAGTTGGGGTGGGGCCAGGACACCGTCCTAGTCGTAGATGAAGCCGGCATGGTGTCTAACCCGGATATGGCTCGCGTGCTGGAGACGGCTAGTGCCGCAGGTTCGCGTGTGGTTTTTGTCGGTGATCCAGAGCAGTATTCGGCGGTTAAGGCACGCTCTGGTCTGCTGGCAACCTTGTCCCATGAGCTTCCCGATGCGGTCGAACTAGCCGAGGTGTTCCGCCAGCGTGATGCCGGTGAGCGTGAAGCATCGAAGTGGTTGCGCGGTGGTGAAGAATCAGACGTTTCCCGTGCCGCCGAGTGGTATATGCACCATGATCGCCTGCATGCTGGTTCGGTAACGGCCATGATGGACGATGCTTTGGCTGGGTGGCGTGAGGATACTGCCGCAGGAAAGCAGTCGCTGCTGGTTGCTGCCACCCGCGACCAGGTCACCGCGCTTAATGCTGCGGCACAGAAGATTCGCGCCGAGCGTGGTGAGATTAACGCTGAGAACCGATTGTGCTTGTCTGATGGTTTGGAAGCTGGCGTTGGTGATGTAGTCCTGACTCGTCGTAATGACTCGAAGCTGATTACTAGCAGCGGGGATATGGTGCGCAATGGTCAACGCTGGGTTGTTGATTCCATCGGTTATGACGGCTCGATTACTGCCCGTCGATGTGACGATACTTCTGCCACAGTGACGTTAAATAGCGATTACCTGGAAAAGCATGCCCAACTCGGTTATGCCGCTACCGGGCATAGTTCCCAAGGTGCGACCGTGGATGTGTCCCGTGTAGTCGCTGGTGTCGGCAACCTGGATAAAGCTAGCGTTTACGTTCCTATGACCCGTGGACGTGAAGGTAACTTCCTCTACATCGCAGAGACTCAACCGGGAGATACTGAGACCGGGCACGGTCAGATACGCCAGGTTTCTCGGCGCGAGTCTGCCGAGTACGCCCGCGACCTCTTGGTGTCTGCAGGTGTGCGCGCCCAAGGTGACCGCACACCTCAAGCGTTATTTGGACAGGCTAAGCAGGACTGGGAACTGGCCAAACTGGTCAATCACCCTACCCATATAGATACTGGTAGTCCTTTTGCTGGCACCGAGATGGGTGCCTACATGCAGGCGTTTGCCGCTAAGCGCGAAGCCCGCTTCGTTGATTTCCATGCTCGCGCTCAAGTCGATAGTACCGATGAGGTAGCACAGCCAGAGCTCGCATCCCCTTGCGAGCAGCAGGAACAGGACTTTGGCGATGCCTTGGGGCACCTCGATACTGAGATAGACCGCGTCAGCACGCAGCTAGAGACGCTGCGCGGTGAGTACGACCAAGCCAACCAGGCGGTTGAGCAGCTTGGGAAGCAGTGCGAACAGCAAGAACAGGTGGTTCGTGAGTCTGCAGAAGAAAAGAACGCGAGGGGCTTTTTCGGCAGACTACGCCACGGCAAGGAGGACCAAGCAATCCTCGATGAAGCAATCCGACTGCGCGACAAAGTCGCGCAGCACTACGACCAAGCTGTGGACTATCGCGACAGCTTTACTACCCCGATTCGCCAGTTGGAGACCGAACTCGACGCACTGTCTACTCAACGTCGCGATATGCAAGGCCTAAAGAAGTCCATGGACTTCCTCGACTCACTCGGCATGAGCGCTACCGCAGATGATGAGATGGTATCCCGTATCCACCAGCAAGCTGCTGCAGATAACGACTACGACAACGCCCCAGACAACTGGCTAGACAACACCCCCAGCAACGACGGCCCAGAGCTTTAGTAAAAGTCCGTCCCCTCCTCATCGACTCCGAGCCTATGGTAAACAATGTTTACACAGTGGAGAGATACCGCTGCGAAAAATATGTACACTGCCGCAAGGCAAACTGTAAACATTGTTTACGCAATAAGTGAAAGGAATTCCATGGTTCAAGGCCCCCACAAGTCAGGACGAGTGGTGTCTGTGCGGATGTCAGAAGACATCATTGAGCGCTTAGATACTTTGTGTGCCCGTACTGGTCGCAGTCGCGGCTTCTACCTCAAGATGGCAGTTACTGCGATGCTGCCCCAGTTAGAGGAATATCACTGGGAACACGTCGCAGCGGACTTCGAAGACAAGAGCATTGAAAACGAGTTTTACCGCATCATGCTCGCCGGTCTGTCTGTAGAACATGACGATAAAGAGAAATAGAAGACTTATCTACCAGCATGTTTAGCATTTACAGTAAACTGTACAACTGTATGCCTGTAAAGCTCACCTATTCTCTTAATATGAGCGAATGCTGAGATGCCGCAGGACGCCTTTCGTGCTGCAAATGTGCCAGAGAGATTTCACAGAGAGATTTCTTCGGCAACTGACTTTTCGTCTTGGAGGGCACCAGAAAGTGTGAAAAGCGTTGGCAGGGGCGCCGCCGGGAACCGGCGGTCGGGGTCGGAGGTCTAAGAGACCGTGGCGTTGATTCTGGATACCGATGACGAGATTTTCATCGCGGCGGACGCCGCGGACATGGCGAAGCAGCTTGTCGGCCTCCTCTACGGCGGGTGAGGCACAGCAGAGCGTCGCTCCCGTGCCGAACGACGCCATCAAGATCATCTCCGGCCCCGCGAAGCTGGACGAGACGAAGGAGTGAGGACCATGTCCGACCAGAACATCAACATCAAGCTCGACCGCGGCGGCCCCGAGAACCACGCCTGGACGGTGCTGGGCACCCTGCTCGCCTGCGGCGCTGTCGGCATGGCCGCCTGGGCGATCTCCAACGCCGGAGCCCTGGACCTGGCTGCGACCGGCCTGTTTTTCTTCTTCATGCAGCTCATCTCGATGATGCTCAAGGCGGGGCTGATCGTCGTCCCGGAGAAGAACCGGAAGGACTTCGGCGAGACGCGCGGCCTGCTCAAGACCGCCTGGCGCGAGTTCCAGGAGTTCCAGGGCCGCTCGCCCATCTGGCGGATGGCGCTGCTGGCGCTCGGCTTCACCGTCGGCTACATGATCTTCCGCTGGGGACTCTCGGTGGCGCTCGGCATCTTCAGCAACGTCTGGATCGCCGGAGCCGCCTCGGCGCTCATCGCGTCCTTCATCGTCGCGCCGCAGCTGTTCACGAACCTGGTCTCGAAGATGAAGACGAAGTCGGGCCTCCAGGTGAAGACGACCACTGGTACGCCCGATGCCGAGAGGGGTGACGTCTGATGACGAAGGCGGCGATCACGACCATCGGCGCAGCACTGCTGGCCGCCGCTGCTCTCGCGCTCAGCGGGTGCAGCTACCCCGGCGACGACGAGGACCGCGCCGCGTTCCATGCCGAAGCGCAGGATCCAGTCCCCTCGGCACCGGCTACCGAGCCTACCGAGCCGGAGACCCCGGCCGAGGAGACCGGCGACGAGAGCACCGAGGAAGGCGGCCAGGGCGAGAAGTCGGGCGCAACCGCGGACCTGGGCGTCGAGGACGGGCATGTCCAGTATCTCCGCGCGATCCAGAACTTCTCGCCCGCGCTTGAGCGCTGGGTGCTCGACGAGGAGGCGGGCGAGGTCACCTACGGGATCGTCAACTGCGCCGGCCAGACGAAGTCCGAGGGCGTCGCCACCCTCGAGCGGGTCGACGGCGGCGATGGAGCAGCGTTCGAGGCGACGTGGATCGGCAAGTCGCCGTTGGAGAACGTCGCGGCGGAATCGATACGCGTCGAGATCACCGAGGACACTTTGAAGAACTTCGCGGACGTTGCGACGTCCAGGACCGACATCGAGGCGAGCAACGTCGCTTCGATGTGCGCCGAGGTCGGCGAGACAGCCGCCGACTTCGTCTTCTGAGAATGACCACAAGAACGCCCCCAGATCTACTCCGGGACCTTCTCCGCGCGAGCAGGGTCGGACGCGACTCGGGAACAATGGTGCCGTGGCAGATTTCGACCTCCTCTGCGCGGCGCTTGTCTCCGCCCCGAAGACACCATCGAAGGTCTCGTCGCGGACGTTCCGAAGCTCCGGCACGACGAAGCCTGATCGTCGTCGTCCCGAGAAGATCAGGCTCGTCCGGCGCGAAGGGCGATGAGGGCTGCTTCTACGCGGTTGCGCGCTTCAGTCTTCCGCAGGATCGCGGAAACGTGCACCTTGACGGTGCCGGGAGCGAGGTGCAGCGCTTTCGCGATCTCAGCGTTCGTCTCTCCTTGGCTGAGCCGGATCAGAATCTCTCGCTCGCGAGCCGTGAGGCGTTCGAAGCGTTCGACGGCGCTCGCGTACTGGGTGTACGTCGTCGAGACGCCGGAGTCGAGCAGACGCCGGGCGACCGAGGGCGAGAAGAACGCTCCGCGACCGGCGACGGCGTGCACACCGGCGATCAGCTGGCGCGGATCGCCGGACTTGAGGACAAACCCGTCTGCGTCGAGCCGGATGGCCTCGGCGATGTAGTCGTCCTCCCCGAACGTGGTGACGAACAGGCAGGGGAGCGCGCTCCCGTCGGAGCGGAGCCGTTGCAGCGCGTCGAGTCCGCTCATCCCGGGCATCTGGATGTCGAAGAGGGCGACGTCGAGACGGTGCGCGTCGATCTTGCGCAGGGCCTCTGCTCCGTCGGCGGCCTGGGCTACGACCTCGATGGCGGGATCGGTGTCGAGGATCCCGACGATGCCGGTCCTCACGAGGGGGTCGTCGTCGGCGACCAGGACTCTGACCGGGGCCTCGGTCGCTGTCATCGTTGTCCTCCTGCGATGTACTCGGTGCTGGAGACCTCGTCCTGCGCGAAGCAGATCCGGTACACGTCCCCGGCAGCGTCGTCAAAGGTGTTCGCGGTCACGGCGTAGTCGTGGCAGTCGTCCGGTCGGTTCTCGCCCCGCCTGGCCGGCAGCTCGTGGCCGGGCAGGATCCGCTCGGTCTCCGCCCGCGCGTCTCCGACGCTGATGCTTGAGAAGGCCCCTGCCGACAGCAGCGCGCGGTGGTTCTGCACCACCGTCAGCGCCTCGACCGCTGCGAGCCCGACGACGACGATCGCCGCGGTCGAGGCGAGAATCAGTCGCTGGCGGAGCTTCGTTCTGCCGGTCGAGCTCTCATCGACGTCTCTCGTCGCCTCCACAGCGCGATCATCGTGCGTGCTCTGCTCCTGACGGCGAGTCGGGAGGACCGCAGAGAGGACGAACGCACTGTCCGTCTTCTCCGCGGCGAGTTCTCCGCCGTGGGCGCGGAGCTCACTTTCCAAAGTGCTCAGGCCCGTGCCCGCTGTGTGCGCGTCGGCAGGAGTCTCGCCGAGGGCGTTCTCGATCTTCAGACGCAGCTCGGCACCGACGTCGGCAGCGGTGATGTCGATCGGGGTGCCGGGAGCGTGCCTGCTTGCGTTCGTGATCGCTTCTTGTAGGACCCTCGTGACCTGCTCGCCTCCGAAGTCCTGCAGCCGCCTGGGTTCCGGCAGTCCTTGCACGGTGATGCGCGCACCGGCTGCGCGGGCCCGGGCCAGCAGTGCATCGACAGATGCTGCGCCCATTGGCAGCACGGGAGCGCCGGATTCTGAGGTCGGAGACGGAGTCCCCCAGGCGTTCGACCGCGTGGGCGAGGTCGTTGCGGGCGTGTAAGAGCGAGGTGCGGGCGCTCTCGGGCAGTGCCGGGTCGATCTCGAGCCGTCCGAGATTGAGCGCGACGAGGCTCAACGAGTGGCCGAGGTCGTCGTGCAGCGACTGCGCGAGGGCGATCCGGTCGGCGGTGGCGCGCTCCTTGAGCTCGGCCAGGCGCTGGACCTGCCGCAGCTCTCGCTCGCGGTCTGCCCTCCGCCCGAGGACGATGTACTGGCGCACGGCGAGACCGATCAGCCAGGGCACACCAGCGCGCATGAGCGCCGGGGGCAACTCCTCCGCGACGTAGAGCCAGTGCCCGTCGAGCCACGTGGCCCGGGCCATGCTCACGACGACCAGCACTGCCAGTCCTCCCAGGCCCGCGCGCGGACCCCTGGACCAGAGCCCGATTGCGATCGCGGCGATGCCGGTGAGCAGGGCCATGAAGAGGCCCGGCTCCGGCGCGGAGGCCAGCACCCCGAAACCGATCGCCGTTAGCGCGTCGACGCTCCGGCGCGCAGACGGACGATCAATTAGGGTCATGCGCTCCATTCTACCGGGGACCGTGGGCTCGCCGCCTCCCTCGATCGGGCGTGCGCAGCACCTCGCCGGTATGACCGTGGGCATAGACGAGTCGCCCCGCATGGCAGATTCTGAGGCCGAACCGCGTCCATAGCGTGGATTTCATGACTCACGAAACTTCGACGCGCACGCTTTCGACGTCGCGCAGATCCTCGTCCCGCCCCGTGCCGTGGCCCGCGCTGTTGATTGCCGTCGCAGCTCTTGCTGCCCTCGCTCTCGCGACGTATCCGGTGCGTGAGCGCCTCTTCACCGCTGTCGCCGGTCTCGCCGAGGGCTCGGCACTGGCCTCGGCGGTGGGATCCGTGGCCGAATTCGGTCTGCTTGCCCTCGTGGCGACCGCCGGCGTCCTCGCTCTCTGGTGCTGGCTGCGCGAGCGCCGGCGGTTCTGGCTCCTGGCGCTGGCTGGACTCGGCGTGATCACGGCCTACGGATTGAGCGAGGCCGTCAAGCTGCTGGTCGAGGAGCCGCGGCCCTGCAGCGTCGTCGACACTGCCACTGTGCTCAGCTGCCCCGGGAGCGGGGACTGGTCGTGGCCGTCGAATCACGCCGTCCTGGCCGCTGCCTTCGCCACCGCCTGCATCCTCGTCGTCCCCCGCCTCGCCTGGTTCGCGTTGCCTCTCGCGCTGGCGATCGCCGCCTCTCGAGTGGCCGCCGGAGTCCACTACGTCCACGACGTGCTCTCCGGTCTCGCGCTCGGTGCCCTCGTCGTCGCGGCCGTCGTCGCCGCGGCGTCGCCGGTGCTGGACCGGCGTCTGACTGGCGGACGGGACGGCCATCCGGATTCGGCCAGCCGGTCCCAGGGCGGGCGCGCATGATCGAGGTCGACCGTCTCTCGAAGCGCTACGGCCAGGTGACCGTTGTTGAAGGATTGAGCTTCACGGTCCCCGACGGATCCATCACCGGGTTCCTAGGCCCGAACGGAGCCGGCAAGTCCACGACCATGCGATGCCTCCTCGGGCTCCACAAGCCCACCACCGGAACCGTGCTCATCGACGGGCTCCCGCTGACCGCCCAGACGGCCGGCCGAGGTCGTCGGAGCCGTCCTCGACGCCTCCTGGTTCCACCCCGGCCGGACCGGACTGGCGCACCTGACGACCATCGCTGCTTCTGCCGGCCTACCCGACCGCCGCGCCTGGGAGGTACTCGAGGCCGTCGCGTTGACCCAGGCAGCTCATCGCAGGATCGGCGGCTACTCGCTCGGGATGAAGCAGCGCCTGGGGCTCGCGGCCGCCCTGCTGGGCAGACCGCGCAACATCGTCCTCGACGAGCCGATGAATGGCCTCGACCCGCAGGGGATGGAGTGGATGCGCGCCTTCCTGCGCGATGCCGCCGCGAGCGGCCACGCCGTCCTTGTCTCCTCCCACCTGCTCGGCGAGATGGAGACCCTCGCCGACCGCCTCGTCGTCATCGACAACGGCCGCTTGCTCGGCCAGTGGGACGTCGCCGATCTTCTGCACGCGCGCAGCCGCCAAGCGCTCCTCCGCACCGACGACGACGAACGCGTCGAGCAGGCTCTGCGCGGACTGCGGGTCCCCGTAACCGCACTGCCCGAGGGACTCTGCGTGACATTCGACGAGACGGTCCCCGACGCGCTCACGCTCTCGCGGACCTGCCGAGACCTCGACGTGCTCATCACTGCCCTGACGGACAAGCCGATCCGGCTGGAAGAGGAATTCCTCCGCCTCACCGACCGATCATCCGAAGCCGAACATGGCAAAGAAAGGCCCGAGCGATGACACGAGCATTGACAGCTGAGGTGCGCCGACTGCTCACCGTGCGCTCCACAGGCATCTTCGCTGCGCTGCTGATCGGCTGCTGCGTCGGCCCCATCGTCCTGATGGGCATCGTCTACGACCCGGCCTATCGAGGGCCGATCGACGCCGGTGATCTGGGCAAGTGCGTGAGCATCTTCCATGTGCTGGCCATCGTGTTCGCCGGCACACACACCGCGACCGAGATCAATGCGGGGTCGACGGCGCTGTCCTTCCTCACGCAGAAGAGTCGATGGGCCTCGTTGGTGGCACAGGCAGCGGTCCAGTGGGCGTTCCTCGCATTCGCGTACGTCGTCGGCATCGGCCTCGCGCTCGTCGCGGCGACGTTCTATCCCGACGGGCTGGCCATGTCGCCGCGAGGGTGGGCCTACCTCGCGGCCTACCTCCTCGTCGTTCTCCTGTGGGCGACGATGGCGACGGCGCTTGCCGTCCTCACGCGCTCCGTCGCGGTGTCCGTCGCCGCGCCGATCACGTGGATGCTCCTGATCGAACAGCTCGCGTCCATGGTCCCGATGCTCGAGGCGATCACGCCGTGGCTGCCGTTCAACGCCAGCCACATGCTCCTCGCCCAGGCACTTGGAGAGGCCCCTGCAGGCATGTCCGTGTGGCCTCCTGCCGTCGCGCTTCTCGTACCGGCACTCGGCCTGGCGGGCGCGGGGCTATGTGCCCATGTCCGACGGGACTCGGCGTGATGGGCAGGCCTGCGCCTCGCATCCGCCGCCCAAGACGGTTCGTGGCGTCGCAGGGCTGGGGCTGACTCACACCGCCGTTCAACAAACGGTCGTTGATGTGAACAGTGGTCCGGAGGAGCCGATCGCGAGCATTTCGCCGAGTGGGTGTTCACAAACCCGTTCAACTACATCTAGACTAGACAGAGGCAGTTGAAGGTGCTGTTGCAACTTGGGGCGGGAGCCAAGAAAGCTCCGTTTTTATTGTGTGATCAACGCTATGTTCCTGTGTTGTCAGGCCGTCTCGAATACCCGGCTAACAATCACTGCATCCGGATTCGGGTGACCATAGGCAAACATCGTGCCCTGCCCCTTCCGCAATGAGTGCATCGCTTCCATCCCTTTCAACGTCCGGTAGGCAGACGTTCGGTTTTTGAATGCTCCTTTCGGCCCCAGGATCCGCTTTAACCGGCCATGATCGCCTTCAATGACGTTGTTGAGGTATTTCACCCGACGATGCTCGACCGTCGATGGACAGACGCCTTCCGCCTTCAGCTCAGAGATTGCCCTGGCGAGTGAGGGGGCCTTGTCGGTGCTGATCACCCGCGGATAGCCTGCCGATTTATTCGACCGTAGCGTCTTCGCCAGGAAACGCTTCGCTGCCGCGACGTTGCGTTTTGGTGAGAGGTAGAAGTCCAGGGTCTGGCCACCGGCGGTGATTGCCCGATAGAGGTAGCACCACTTTCCCCCGACCCGGATATAGGTCTCATCCACCCGCCAGGACCTGGCCTGCCAGTCAGGAACTTGCCGATACCACCGGGTCTTCTTATCCAGCTCAGGAGCATATTTCTGGACCCAGCGGTAGATCGTGGTGTGATCGACCGGCACTCCCCGCTCGGTCATCATCTCTTCGAGGTCGCGATAGCTCACGCCGTAGCGGCAGTACCACCGCACCGCCCACAGGATGATTTCACGAGGGAACTGCCGACCGGAGAAGATGCCCATGGACCTGATTATTCCACGCCGGTCTTCCTACTGCCCCAACTTTGCAACAGCACCAAAATATATCATCATGAACAATAAAACTGTCTGCTTACATAAACAGTAATACAAGGGGTGTTATGAGCCATATTCAACGGGAAACGTCTTGCTCGAGGCCGCGATTAAATTCCAACCTGGATGCTGATTTATATGGGTATAGATGGGCTCGCGATAATGTCGGGCAATCAGGTGCGACAATCTATCGATTGTATGGGAAGCCCAATGCGCCAGAGTTGTTTCTGAAACATGGCAAAGGTAGCGTTGCCAATGATGTTACAGATGAGATGGTCAGACTAAACTGGCTGACGGCATTTATGCCTCTTCCGACCATCAAGCATTTTATCCGTACTCCTGATGATGCATGGTTACTCACCACTGCGATCCCCGGGAAAACAGCATTCCAGGTATTAGAAGAATATCCTGATTCAGGTGAAAATATTGTTGATGCGCTGGCAGTGTTCCTGCGCCGGTTGCATTCGATTCCTGTTTGTAATTGTCCTTTTAACAGCGATCGCGTATTTCGTCTCGCTCAGGCGCAATCACGAATGAATAACGGTTTGGTTGATGCTAGTGATTTTGATGACGAGCGTAATGGCTGGCCTGTTGAACAAGTCTGGAAAGAAATGCATAAGCTTTTGCCATTCTCACCGGATTCAGTCGTCACTCATGGTGATTTCTCACTTGATAACCTTATTTTTGACGAGGGGAAATTAATAGGTTGTATTGATGTTGGACGAGTCGGAATCGCAGACCGATACCAGGATCTTGCCATCCTATGGAACTGCCTCGGTGAGTTTTCTCCTTCATTACAGAAACGGCTTTTTCAAAAATATGGTATTGATAATCCTGATATGAATAAATTGCAGTTTCATTTGATGCTCGATGAGTTTTTCTGATAGTTAGTCTTTGTAGGGTGCTGTTGCAACTTGGGGCGGGAGCCCGAAAATCGCGGCGGATAGCACGGCGGCGAGCACGACCCCGCTGGCTCCCCAGATGCCATAGGCGACGCCGATCTGCATTCCTTCGCGCAGGCAGAAGGTGAGGAAGACGAAAGTGCCGATGTATCCGGCAGCAACCACGATGTACCAGGATGGGTGATTGAGCGCCGCCTTGAGAGACAGCGTCGCCGCCACTTCGGTAGTGATGGCGCCAGCGAGCAGGAACCACTGCTTCATGGGGTTGTTCCTTCGATCAGGGAGCGAATGCTGGAGACGACGGCTTCGAGATCCGCGCCGTGGAGGGTGGACACACCTGTGGCCTGGGCGCCCCAGAGTCCGTCGGCGGCGAGTCGGGCGGTGGTCAGCCTGGCTCGGGTGGCGGCGTCGAGATCGTCCGGGAGTTCGAGCCAGCGGCCCATCCGCGTAGTCCACGGTTCGGTGAGTTCGGGCCGATACGTCGCTTGGCCCCAGATGATGAACTCGGCGCGCTTGGCGGCCCCGTGGGCGGCGACGTGAACGTAGCTCAGGAGCCGCTCGGTGGCGTTGGCGTTCTCGAGGGGCTTGCCAAGGGTGGCAGTCATGTCGTTCTCGACGTTGGCCGCAGCGTGGTCGACGATCGCGGCGAGCAGTACGTCGCGGTTGCGGAAGTGATATAGCAATCCCGGTTTGGTGAGCCCGGCCTCGTGGGCCACTGCGTCAAGGGTAATGTCGCCACCCTCCGCTGCGTTCATGACGCGGAGGGCAGCTTCCAGGATCTCGGAGCGCTGACTGGTTCGCATATAGCTAACTTTACCATTTGGTAGGTGAAGCCTTCAACTGCGGGCGCTGGTAGGGGCACCTGGGGTACACCCTAAGTGAACAGTTTGAGAATTACATGCATCGCGTTTAACTCACTGTTCGCTAGGGTGGGTTTATGAGTAATGAAACAGAACCGTCACTACCTCTAGACATTCCTGAACAACCAGAGGTGGTTACGGGGCAGAAAATCGGTTACGCGCGCGTGAGTTCCAAGGATCAGAATCTCGACCGGCAGTTGGCGGCGTTGAAGAAGGAAAAAGTCTTCCGCATCTTCACCGACACGGTGAGTGGTTCGTCCACCCAGCGCCCCGGCTTAGATGGGGCGCTTGATTATGTGCGCGCCGGCGATCAACTCATTGTGGTGAGCATGGACAGGCTTGCCCGTTCCCTTATCGACCTCCACCGCCTGGTCGATGAACTCACCGAACGCGGAGTATCCGTGAAATTCCTCAAAGAGGGGCAGACCTATTCATTGGACTCGAGTCCGGTGGCCAAGCTCATGCTTGGCCTACTCGGGTCGGTGGCGGAGTTTGAACGCGCGATTATTCGTGAACGCCAAGCCGAAGGCATTGCCAAAGCCAAGGCGCGCGGCGTGTATAAGGGGCGTGCGAAAGTCCTCAACGAGGAGCAAATAATGCAGGCGCGCGAGTGGGTGAGCGAGGGGGTTCCGAAAACAGAGGTTGCCCGCCGCTTCGGGATAGGGCGCACCACACTGTATAAATACCTCGCCGACTAACGGGCCGTTAGAGGTGATCAGCAAGCGAGAAAAAGACAAGTGCCCCCAGGATGAGACCGAGAAAGATTCCGACATCGATCCAGCGCGATTTTTTCACCGGCTTCTCCCACGGCATGGTGGCTGCTATGGCGACACCAACGCGGACTGCCGCAGCGAGCGAGCAGACGGCGAAAACAGTCAGAAGCTCTGCCACCCAGCCAAACAGGCTGGCAACGATAATGGAAATGATCGCCACCCCGAAAATCACGGTGCTGGTGCGAAGCGATGGACGAGGTGCGGGTGAAGGATGTTTTCTACTCATGTGGACACCATGTCATATGCGTGTGCACTTTCCCCCGAACAAGGATTTGCCCAGCTCGCGCATGATAGACACGCGTACTGGGCGACTTTTATCAGCCGACGGACTCGTGTGCGTTAGCCGCGCGTGACGGTGGGTTTGTGCGGCAGGTGCCAGTTCAACTGGCAAAGGAGCATAATCAAGAAAAACCGTCAACCCATTGTTGACTTGTTTAGTCTCCCGTCGGTAGACTACTGTTATGAAGCGAAACGCCGTCATCAAGAAATTGAAAGCGGAAGCCAAGCGGCGCGGTCTTGAATTTGAGGAAATCGCCCTATCGCGCCATGACGCTTATCGGGTAGGCAGCACCACCCGAACCTTAGGTAGGCACCGTGAGATTGACGATGTGACAGTCAAGAAGTTTTTCGACCAATACGCCCAAGAATTAGGTAAAGGCTGGTGGAGGTAATGACCACGACATACACAGTAACCGCAGAACGCGGAACCAGCGGAGTATGGGTGCTCGAATGCGCCGAACTAGGGGCAGTGTCCCAAACTAAGCGGCTGGCTAATGCTGCCGACGAGATGCGCGAAGCACTGGCCTACCAGGCAGGCCTAGACCCAGACGAAATCAACATTATTGTTGATGTTGTTCTCCCACCGGGCCTTGCGGAAATGAAAGCTCGCGCCGAAAAAGAACGCGAAGAAGCGGCACGACTGGCCGCTGCGGCACAGGCAAGCACTCATGACCTCGCTGTTGCAATGAGAAACGCTGGAATGACCGTGCGAGATATGGGAACAGTCCTCGGAGTGTCTTACCAGCGCGCCCAAAAGCTCGCAGCATCCTAAACACTGAAAGCGAAAGTCGCCCAGTACGCGTGTCTATCATGCGCGTGCTGGGCGATTTTTCTCGACCGGTGGACTCGTGTGCGTTGGTGGCGCGTGACGGTGGGCTTGCAAGGTAGTCCCCAGTTAGTGGTGTGGGCGGCGTTAAACGGCTCGGCCTGGTCGATGATTTGGCGTCCAATCTTGGCCGCTTCGCGCCCGAAAAGTTTGTCCATCACTGCTCCTTAACGCTTGGCTCTTTAGTGCTGCCGCGAAAGTCGCGTGTGCGACTTTCTTGCCCCGCGTGATTATCGCGTCCTGGCGTTCGTAGTTATCGCTAGCGGTTGCCTGACACAACCAGAGACACCGAAGCGCCGGCTACTTTTCTGCGCTGACCACGCTTTACGAGCGCTAAGCGCTCTAGGTTTATGGTACATTTGCACTAGAAGTGCCTAGGGGTGTTCCGATGCTCACCGTGCTGGTTAGAGGAGGTGGCGTGTGTGCTGACTATCGCGAAGATGGGTGCGCATTCCGTGGCCTATTATCAGTCCACAGTTGATGAGAATCGAGGGCCGGATTCGTACTATTCCGAGGACGGAAAGCAGCCAGCTTCGGTGTGGCTTCGGGGTGAAAAAGTGGCCGAGGTCTCGGCGTTTTTGGGTGCCGAAAACGGCGCTGTTGTGTCGGGAAAAACAGTTGAGGATTGGTTCAATAAGGCGGTTGCCCCGAGTGGTGTAAAGCTTGGAAAAGCTCTCGGGGATAAAGGGGTTCCGGGGTTCGATCTGACGTTTTGTGCGCCGAAATCTGTTTCATTGTTGTGGGGCATGGGTGTTGATTCTTCGGTTCGTAGCATCGTTGATGAAGCCCACCAGGCGGCAGTAAGTCAGGCATTGGATTACTTATCAGAGCATGCCGGCTATACGCGAAAGCAAGACCCTGCTGCGTCAAAGAAGCGTCTGATCATTGAAAAATTGGCGGGTATTTCTGGCGTGAAATATGAACACCGAACTTCACGTGCGGGCGATCCTCACGTCCATTCCCACGTGTTGTTGGCGAATAAGCAGTTGTGCCAGGACGGTAAGGCTCGCACTCTGGATGGGGTTAGTTTGTATCACGAAGCGCGTGCGGCAGGCATGGTGTATCAGGCCACGGTGCGCGAAATTCTGAGTCGAAAGCTCGGTGTGGAGTTCGGTGATGTGGTCAATGGGTGCGCGGAAATCGTCGGTCTTGATGACCCAGAATTGCTTGCGTCGTATTCAACTAGGGCGCGCGAGATTGACCAATGGCAGGCCGAGAATGGTTTAGAGACGCGGGCGTCGTATGAGCGCATCGCGCAGAAAATCACCCGCCGCACTAAGGACACCGAGACTCCACTAGACGAGTTAGAAACCGAGTGGGCTAGTGCCGAACATGGCGCAACGGTGCGTGCGTTTGTGGACGGACTGGAGCCAAGAAGTAAAGCGGCCTCGCGTGAATTGGGGGAGGATTTCTTGCCGAAACCTGCCCAGATTTTGGCCGAGGTTATCGCAGAACGCTCCACGTTTACTCGTGCCGATGTAGCTGAAAAAGCAGCGGAACTTATCCGCCCTGGCGCAGTTTCTCCGCAGGATATGACTGCCACTGTGGAGCGGCTTGTCGATGCCGCGTTGGGTGAAAAAGGAACGTGGTCGGTAACTCCGGAGAAATCCCGCGAGCTGGATAATACCCAGCGCGAAGGCTCGCAGAAGTACACCACCGTCGAGGTTGTCGACGAGGTTGAACGAGTAGTTGATATGGCTACTGCACGGGTTGAGCGCGGGGTTAATGCCGAGTCGATTCAGCCGGTTGAAGGCGAACTATCTCCTGCTCAGGCGGACGCTATGCGCGCGGTCGTCAGTTCTGACTATCTGACTTCTGTGGTAGTCGCGCCTGCCGGTGCTGGTAAGACGTCTTCACTTAAAGCCGCGCACAAGGCATGGAACCAGTCTGGTAAACACGTCGTGGGTCTAGCACCGACTGGTAAGGCTGCTGATGTGATGGTGGGCGAGAATGTGGCTGATGAATCCATGACGATTGCCCGCGCATATGTTGGCACAGACGAGCTGACACCGGAGCAAACAGCGGCGAAGTTGGGGTGGGGCCAGGACACCGTCCTAGTCGTAGATGAAGCCGGCATGGTGTCTAACCCGGATATGGCTCGCGTGCTGGAGACGGCTAGTGCCGCAGGTTCGCGTGTGGTTTTTGTCGGTGATCCAGAGCAGTATTCGGCGGTTAAGGCACGCTCTGGTCTGCTGGCAACCTTGTCCCATGAGCTTCCCGATGCGGTCGAACTAGCCGAGGTGTTCCGCCAGCGTGATGCCGGTGAGCGTGAAGCATCGAAGTGGTTGCGCGGTGGTGAAGAATCAGACGTTTCCCGTGCCGCCGAGTGGTATATGCACCATGATCGCCTGCATGCTGGTTCGGTAACGGCCATGATGGACGATGCTTTGGCTGGGTGGCGTGAGGATACTGCCGCAGGAAAGCAGTCGCTGCTGGTTGCTGCCACCCGCGACCAGGTCACCGCGCTTAATGCTGCGGCACAGAAGATTCGCGCCGAGCGTGGTGAGATTAACGCTGAGAACCGATTGTGCTTGTCTGATGGTTTGGAAGCTGGCGTTGGTGATGTAGTCCTGACTCGTCGTAATGACTCGAAGCTGATTACTAGCAGCGGGGATATGGTGCGCAATGGTCAACGCTGGGTTGTTGATTCCATCGGTTATGACGGCTCGATTACTGCCCGTCGATGTGACGATACTTCTGCCACAGTGACGTTAAATAGCGATTACCTGGAAAAGCATGCCCAACTCGGTTATGCCGCTACCGGGCATAGTTCCCAAGGTGCGACCGTGGATGTGTCCCGTGTAGTCGCTGGTGTCGGCAACCTGGATAAAGCTAGCGTTTACGTTCCTATGACCCGTGGACGTGAAGGTAACTTCCTCTACATCGCAGAGACTCAACCGGGAGATACTGAGACCGGGCACGGTCAGATACGCCAGGTTTCTCGGCGCGAGTCTGCCGAGTACGCCCGCGACCTCTTGGTGTCTGCAGGTGTGCGCGCCCAAGGTGACCGCACACCTCAAGCGTTATTTGGACAGGCTAAGCAGGACTGGGAACTGGCCAAACTGGTCAATCACCCTACCCATATAGATACTGGTAGTCCTTTTGCTGGCACCGAGATGGGTGCCTACATGCAGGCGTTTGCCGCTAAGCGCGAAGCCCGCTTCGTTGATTTCCATGCTCGCGCTCAAGTCGATAGTACCGATGAGGTAGCACAGCCAGAGCTCGCATCCCCTTGCGAGCAGCAGGAACAGGACTTTGGCGATGCCTTGGGGCACCTCGATACTGAGATAGACCGCGTCAGCACGCAGCTAGAGACGCTGCGCGGTGAGTACGACCAAGCCAACCAGGCGGTTGAGCAGCTTGGGAAGCAGTGCGAACAGCAAGAACAGGTGGTTCGTGAGTCTGCAGAAGAAAAGAACGCGAGGGGCTTTTTCGGCAGACTACGCCACGGCAAGGAGGACCAAGCAATCCTCGATGAAGCAATCCGACTGCGCGACAAAGTCGCGCAGCACTACGACCAAGCTGTGGACTATCGCGACAGCTTTACTACCCCGATTCGCCAGTTGGAGACCGAACTCGACGCACTGTCTACTCAACGTCGCGATATGCAAGGCCTAAAGAAGTCCATGGACTTCCTCGACTCACTCGGCATGAGCGCTACCGCAGATGATGAGATGGTATCCCGTATCCACCAGCAAGCTGCTGCAGATAACGACTACGACAACGCCCCAGACAACTGGCTAGACAACACCCCCAGCAACGACGGCCCAGAGCTTTAGTAAAAGTCCGTCCCCTCCTCATCGACTCCGAGCCTATGGTAAACAATGTTTACACAGTGGAGAGATACCGCTGCGAAAAATATGTACACTGCCGCAAGGCAAACTGTAAACATTGTTTACGCAATAAGTGAAAGGAATTCCATGGTTCAAGGCCCCCACAAGTCAGGACGAGTGGTGTCTGTGCGGATGTCAGAAGACATCATTGAGCGCTTAGATACTTTGTGTGCCCGTACTGGTCGCAGTCGCGGCTTCTACCTCAAGATGGCAGTTACTGCGATGCTGCCCCAGTTAGAGGAATATCACTGGGAACACGTCGCAGCGGACTTCGAAGACAAGAGCATTGAAAACGAGTTTTACCGCATCATGCTCGCCGGTCTGTCTGTAGAACATGACGATAAAGAGAAATAGAAGACTTATCTACCAGCATGTTTAGCATTTACAGTAAACTGTACAACTGTATGCCTGTAAAGCTCACCTATTCTCTTAATATGAGCGAATGCTGAGATGCCGCAGGACGCCTTTCGTGCTGCAAATGTGCCAGAGAGATTTCACAGAGAGATTTCTTCGGCAACTGACTTTTCGTCTTGGAGGGCACCAGAAAGTGTGAAAAGCGTTGGCAGGGGCGCCGCCGGGAACCGGCGGTCGGGGTCGGAGGTCTAAGAGACCGTGGCGTTGATTCTGGATACCGATGACGAGATTTTCATCGCGGCGGACGCCGCGGACATGGCGAAGCAGCTTGTCGGCCTCCTCTACGGCGGGTGAGGCACAGCAGAGCGTCGCTCCCGTGCCGAACGACGCCATCAAGATCATCTCCGGCCCCGCGAAGCTGGACGAGACGAAGGAGTGAGGACCATGTCCGACCAGAACATCAACATCAAGCTCGACCGCGGCGGCCCCGAGAACCACGCCTGGACGGTGCTGGGCACCCTGCTCGCCTGCGGCGCTGTCGGCATGGCCGCCTGGGCGATCTCCAACGCCGGAGCCCTGGACCTGGCTGCGACCGGCCTGTTTTTCTTCTTCATGCAGCTCATCTCGATGATGCTCAAGGCGGGGCTGATTGTCGTCCCGGAGAAGAACCGGAAGGACTTCGGCGAGACGCGCGGCCTGCTCAAGACCGCCTGGCGCGAGTTCCAGGAGTTCCAGGGCCGCTCGCCCATCTGGCGGATGGCGCTGCTGGCGCTCGGCTTCACCGTCGGCTACATGATCTTCCGCTGGGGACTCTCGGTGGCGCTCGGCATCTTCAGCAACGTCTGGATCGCCGGAGCCGCCTCGGCGCTCATCGCGTCCTTCATCGTCGCGCCGCAGCTGTTCACGAACCTGGTCTCGAAGATGAAGACGAAGTCGGGCCTCCAGGTGAAGACGACCACTGGTACGCCCGATGCCGAGAGGGGTGACGTCTGATGACGAAGGCGGCGATCACGACCATCGGCGCAGCACTGCTGGCCGCCGCTGCTCTCGCGCTCAGCGGGTGCAGCTACCCCGGCGACGACGAGGACCGCGCCGCGTTCCATGCCGAAGCGCAGGATCCAGTCCCCTCGGCACCGGCTACCGAGCCTACCGAGCCGGAGACCCCGGCCGAGGAGACCGGCGACGAGAGCACCGAGGAAGGCGGCCAGGGCGAGAAGTCGGGCGCAACCGCGGACCTGGGCGTCGAGGACGGGCATGTCCAGTATCTCCGCGCGATCCAGAACTTCTCGCCCGCGCTTGAGCGCTGGGTGCTCGACGAGGAGGCGGGCGAGGTCACCTACGGGATCGTCAACTGCGCCGGCCAGACGAAGTCCGAGGGCGTCGCCACCCTCGAGCGGGTCGACGGCGGCGATGGAGCAGCGTTCGAGGCGACGTGGATCGGCAAGTCGCCGTTGGAGAACGTCGCGGCGGAATCGATACGCGTCGAGATCACCGAGGACACTTTGAAGAACTTCGCGGACGTTGCGACGTCCAGGACCGACATCGAGGCGAGCAACGTCGCTTCGATGTGCGCCGAGGTCGGCGAGACAGCCGCCGACTTCGTCTTCTGAGAATGACCACAAGAACGCCCCCAGATCTACTCCGGGACCTTCTCCGCGCGAGCAGGGTCGGACGCGACTCGGGAACAATGGTGCCGTGGCAGATTTCGACCTCCTCTGCGCGGCGCTTGTCTCCGCCCCGAAGACACCATCGAAGGTCTCGTCGCGGACGTTCCGAAGCTCCGGCACGACGAAGCCTGATCGTCGTCGTCCCGAGAAGATCTAGGCTCGTCCGGCGCGAAGGGCGATGAGGGCTGCTTCTACGCGGTTGCGCGCTTCAGTCTTCCGCAGGATCGCGGAAACGTGCACCTTGACGGTGCCGGGAGCGAGGTGCAGCGCTTTCGCGATCTCAGCGTTCGTCTCTCCTTGGCTGAGCCGGATCAGAATCTCTCGCTCGCGAGCCGTGAGGCGTTCGAAGCGTTCGACGGCGCTCGCGTACTGGGTGTACGTCGTCGAGACGCCGGAGTCGAGCAGACGCCGGGCGACCGAGGGCGAGAAGAACGCTCCGCGACCGGCGACGGCGTGCACACCGGCGATCAGCTGGCGCGGATCGCCGGACTTGAGGACAAACCCGTCTGCGTCGAGCCGGATGGCCTCGGCGATGTAGTCGTCCTCCCCGAACGTGGTGACGAACAGGCAGGGGAGCGCGCTCCCGTCGGAGCGGAGCCGTTGCAGCGCGTCGAGTCCGCTCATCCCGGGCATCTGGATGTCGAAGAGGGCGACGTCGAGACGGTGCGCGTCGATCTTGCGCAGGGCCTCTGCTCCGTCGGCGGCCTGGGCTACGACCTCGATGGCGGGATCGGTGTCGAGGATCCCGACGATGCCGGTCCTCACGAGGGGGTCGTCGTCGGCGACCAGGACTCTGACCGGGGCCTCGGTCGCTGTCATCGTTGTCCTCCTGCGATGTACTCGGTGCTGGAGACCTCGTCCTGCGCGAAGCAGATCCGGTACACGTCCCCGGCAGCGTCGTCAAAGGTGTTCGCGGTCACGGCGTAGTCGTGGCAGTCGTCCGGTCGGTTCTCGCCCCGCCTGGCCGGCAGCTCGTGGCCGGGCAGGATCCGCTCGGTCTCCGCCCGCGCGTCTCCGACGCTGATGCTTGAGAAGGCCCCTGCCGACAGCAGCGCGCGGTGGTTCTGCACCACCGTCAGCGCCTCGACCGCTGCGAGCCCGACGACGACGATCGCCGCGGTCGAGGCGAGAATCAGTCGCTGGCGGAGCTTCGTTCTGCCGGTCGAGCTCTCATCGACGTCTCTCGTCGCCTCCACAGCGCGATCATCGTGCGTGCTCTGCTCCTGACGGCGAGTCGGGAGGACCGCAGAGAGGACGAACGCACTGTCCGTCTTCTCCGCGGCGAGTTCTCCGCCGTGGGCGCGGAGCTCACTTTCCAAAGTGCTCAGGCCCGTGCCCGCTGTGTGCGCGTCGGCAGGAGTCTCGCCGAGGGCGTTCTCGATCTTCAGACGCAGCTCGGCACCGACGTCGGCAGCGGTGATGTCGATCGGGGTGCCGGGAGCGTGCCTGCTTGCGTTCGTGATCGCTTCTTGTAGGACCCTCGTGACCTGCTCGCCTCCGAAGTCCTGCAGCCGCCTGGGTTCCGGCAGTCCTTGCACGGTGATGCGCGCACCGGCTGCGCGGGCCCGGGCCAGCAGTGCATCGACAGATGCTGCGCCCATTGGCAGCACGGGAGCGCCGGATTCTGAGGTCGGAGACGGAGTCCCCCAGGCGTTCGACCGCGTGGGCGAGGTCGTTGCGGGCGTGTAAGAGCGAGGTGCGGGCGCTCTCGGGCAGTGCCGGGTCGATCTCGAGCCGTCCGAGATTGAGCGCGACGAGGCTCAACGAGTGGCCGAGGTCGTCGTGCAGCGACTGCGCGAGGGCGATCCGGTCGGCGGTGGCGCGCTCCTTGAGCTCGGCCAGGCGCTGGACCTGCCGCAGCTCTCGCTCGCGGTCTGCCCTCCGCCCGAGGACGATGTACTGGCGCACGGCGAGACCGATCAGCCAGGGCACACCAGCGCGCATGAGCGCCGGGGGCAACTCCTCCGCGACGTAGAGCCAGTGCCCGTCGAGCCACGTGGCCCGGGCCATGCTCACGACGACCAGCACTGCCAGTCCTCCCAGGCCCGCGCGCGGACCCCTGGACCAGAGCCCGATTGCGATCGCGGCGATGCCGGTGAGCAGGGCCATGAAGAGGCCCGGCTCCGGCGCGGAGGCCAGCACCCCGAAACCGATCGCCGTTAGCGCGTCGACGCTCCGGCGCGCAGACGGACGATCAATTAGGGTCATGCGCTCCATTCTACCGGGGACCGTGGGCTCGCCGCCTCCCTCGATCGGGCGTGCGCAGCACCTCGCCGGTATGACCGTGGGCATAGACGAGTCGCCCCGCATGGCAGATTCTGAGGCCGAACCGCGTCCATAGCGTGGATTTCATGACTCACGAAACTTCGACGCGCACGCTTTCGACGTCGCGCAGATCCTCGTCCCGCCCCGTGCCGTGGCCCGCGCTGTTGATTGCCGTCGCAGCTCTTGCTGCCCTCGCTCTCGCGACGTATCCGGTGCGTGAGCGCCTCTTCACCGCTGTCGCCGGTCTCGCCGAGGGCTCGGCACTGGCCTCGGCGGTGGGATCCGTGGCCGAATTCGGTCTGCTTGCCCTCGTGGCGACCGCCGGCGTCCTCGCTCTCTGGTGCTGGCTGCGCGAGCGCCGGCGGTTCTGGCTCCTGGCGCTGGCTGGACTCGGCGTGATCACGGCCTACGGATTGAGCGAGGCCGTCAAGCTGCTGGTCGAGGAGCCGCGGCCCTGCAGCGTCGTCGACACTGCCACTGTGCTCAGCTGCCCCGGGAGCGGGGACTGGTCGTGGCCGTCGAATCACGCCGTCCTGGCCGCTGCCTTCGCCACCGCCTGCATCCTCGTCGTCCCCCGCCTCGCCTGGTTCGCGTTGCCTCTCGCGCTGGCGATCGCCGCCTCTCGAGTGGCCGCCGGAGTCCACTACGTCCACGACGTGCTCTCCGGTCTCGCGCTCGGTGCCCTCGTCGTCGCGGCCGTCGTCGCCGCGGCGTCGCCGGTGCTGGACCGGCGTCTGACTGGCGGACGGGACGGCCATCCGGATTCGGCCAGCCGGTCCCAGGGCGGGCGCGCATGATCGAGGTCGACCGTCTCTCGAAGCGCTACGGCCAGGTGACCGTTGTTGAAGGATTGAGCTTCACGGTCCCCGACGGATCCATCACCGGGTTCCTAGGCCCGAACGGAGCCGGCAAGTCCACGACCATGCGATGCCTCCTCGGGCTCCACAAGCCCACCACCGGAACCGTGCTCATCGACGGGCTCCCGCTGACCGCCCAGACGAGGCCGGCCGAGGTCGTCGGAGCCGTCCTCGACGCCTCCTGGTTCCACCCCGGCCGGACCGGACTGGCGCACCTGACGACCATCGCTGCTTCTGCCGGCCTACCCGACCGCCGCGCCTGGGAGGTACTCGAGGCCGTCGCGTTGACCCAGGCAGCTCATCGCAGGATCGGCGGCTACTCGCTCGGGATGAAGCAGCGCCTGGGGCTCGCGGCCGCCCTGCTGGGCAGACCGCGCAACATCGTCCTCGACGAGCCGATGAATGGCCTCGACCCGCAGGGGATGGAGTGGATGCGCGCCTTCCTGCGCGATGCCGCCGCGAGCGGCCACGCCGTCCTTGTCTCCTCCCACCTGCTCGGCGAGATGGAGACCCTCGCCGACCGCCTCGTCGTCATCGACAACGGCCGCTTGCTCGGCCAGTGGGACGTCGCCGATCTTCTGCACGCGCGCAGCCGCCAAGCGCTCCTCCGCACCGACGACGACGAACGCGTCGAGCAGGCTCTGCGCGGACTGCGGGTCCCCGTAACCGCACTGCCCGAGGGACTCTGCGTGACATTCGACGAGACGGTCCCCGACGCGCTCACGCTCTCGCGGACCTGCCGAGACCTCGACGTGCTCATCACTGCCCTGACGGACAAGCCGATCCGGCTGGAAGAGGAATTCCTCCGCCTCACCGACCGATCATCCGAAGCCGAACATGGCAAAGAAAGGCCCGAGCGATGACACGAGCATTGACAGCTGAGGTGCGCCGACTGCTCACCGTGCGCTCCACAGGCATCTTCGCTGCGCTGCTGATCGGCTGCTGCGTCGGCCCCATCGTCCTGATGGGCATCGTCTACGACCCGGCCTATCGAGGGCCGATCGACGCCGGTGATCTGGGCAAGTGCGTGAGCATCTTCCATGTGCTGGCCATCGTGTTCGCCGGCACACACACCGCGACCGAGATCAATGCGGGGTCGACGGCGCTGTCCTTCCTCACGCAGAAGAGTCGATGGGCCTCGTTGGTGGCACAGGCAGCGGTCCAGTGGGCGTTCCTCGCATTCGCGTACGTCGTCGGCATCGGCCTCGCGCTCGTCGCGGCGACGTTCTATCCCGACGGGCTGGCCATGTCGCCGCGAGGGTGGGCCTACCTCGCGGCCTACCTCCTCGTCGTTCTCCTGTGGGCGACGATGGCGACGGCGCTTGCCGTCCTCACGCGCTCCGTCGCGGTGTCCGTCGCCGCGCCGATCACGTGGATGCTCCTGATCGAACAGCTCGCGTCCATGGTCCCGATGCTCGAGGCGATCACGCCGTGGCTGCCGTTCAACGCCAGCCACATGCTCCTCGCCCAGGCACTTGGAGAGGCCCCTGCAGGCATGTCCGTGTGGCCTCCTGCCGTCGCGCTTCTCGTACCGGCACTCGGCCTGGCGGGCGCGGGGCTATGTGCCCATGTCCGACGGGACTCGGCGTGATGGGCAGGCCTGCGCCTCGCATCCGCCGCCCAAGACGGTTCGTGGCGTCGCAGGGCTGGGGCTGACTCACACCGCCGTTCAACAAACGGTCGTTGATGTGAACAGTGGTCCGGAGGAGCCGATCGCGAGCATTTCGCCGAGTGGGTGTTCACAAACCCGTTCAACTACATCTAGACTAGACAGAGGCAGTTGAAGGTGCTGTTGCAACTTGGGGCGGGAGCCAAGAAAGCTCCGTTTTTATTGTGTGATCAACGCTATGTTCCTGTGTTGTCAGGCCGTCTCGAATACCCGGCTAACAATCACTGCATCCGGATTCGGGTGACCATAGGCAAACATCGTGCCCTGCCCCTTCCGCAATGAGTGCATCGCTTCCATCCCTTTCAACGTCCGGTAGGCAGACGTTCGGTTTTTGAATGCTCCTTTCGGCCCCAGGATCCGCTTTAACCGGCCATGATCGCCTTCAATGACGTTGTTGAGGTATTTCACCCGACGATGCTCGACCGTCGATGGACAGACGCCTTCCGCCTTCAGCTCAGAGATTGCCCTGGCGAGTGAGGGGGCCTTGTCGGTGCTGATCACCCGCGGATAGCCTGCCGATTTATTCGACCGTAGCGTCTTCGCCAGGAAACGCTTCGCTGCCGCGACGTTGCGTTTTGGTGAGAGGTAGAAGTCCAGGGTCTGGCCACCGGCGGTGATTGCCCGATAGAGGTAGCACCACTTTCCCCCGACCCGGATATAGGTCTCATCCACCCGCCAGGACCTGGCCTGCCAGTCAGGAACTTGCCGATACCACCGGGTCTTCTTATCCAGCTCAGGAGCATATTTCTGGACCCAGCGGTAGATCGTGGTGTGATCGACCGGCACTCCCCGCTCGGTCATCATCTCTTCGAGGTCGCGATAGCTCACGCCGTAGCGGCAGTACCACCGCACCGCCCACAGGATGATTTCACGAGGGAACTGCCGACCGGAGAAGATGCCCATGGACCTGATTATTCCACGCCGGTCTTCCTACTGCCCCAACTTTGCAACAGCACCAAAATATATCATCATGAACAATAAAACTGTCTGCTTACATAAACAGTAATACAAGGGGTGTTATGAGCCATATTCAACGGGAAACGTCTTGCTCGAGGCCGCGATTAAATTCCAACCTGGATGCTGATTTATATGGGTATAGATGGGCTCGCGATAATGTCGGGCAATCAGGTGCGACAATCTATCGATTGTATGGGAAGCCCAATGCGCCAGAGTTGTTTCTGAAACATGGCAAAGGTAGCGTTGCCAATGATGTTACAGATGAGATGGTCAGACTAAACTGGCTGACGGCATTTATGCCTCTTCCGACCATCAAGCATTTTATCCGTACTCCTGATGATGCATGGTTACTCACCACTGCGATCCCCGGGAAAACAGCATTCCAGGTATTAGAAGAATATCCTGATTCAGGTGAAAATATTGTTGATGCGCTGGCAGTGTTCCTGCGCCGGTTGCATTCGATTCCTGTTTGTAATTGTCCTTTTAACAGCGATCGCGTATTTCGTCTCGCTCAGGCGCAATCACGAATGAATAACGGTTTGGTTGATGCTAGTGATTTTGATGACGAGCGTAATGGCTGGCCTGTTGAACAAGTCTGGAAAGAAATGCATAAGCTTTTGCCATTCTCACCGGATTCAGTCGTCACTCATGGTGATTTCTCACTTGATAACCTTATTTTTGACGAGGGGAAATTAATAGGTTGTATTGATGTTGGACGAGTCGGAATCGCAGACCGATACCAGGATCTTGCCATCCTATGGAACTGCCTCGGTGAGTTTTCTCCTTCATTACAGAAACGGCTTTTTCAAAAATATGGTATTGATAATCCTGATATGAATAAATTGCAGTTTCATTTGATGCTCGATGAGTTTTTCTGATAGTTAGTCTTTGTAGGGTGCTGTTGCAACTTGGGGCGGGAGCCAAGAAAGCTCCGTTTTTATTGTGTGATCAACGCTATGTTCCTGTGTTGTCAGGCCGTCTCGAATACCCGGCTAACAATCACTGCATCCGGATTCGGGTGACCATAGGCAAACATCGTGCCCTGCCCCTTCCGCAATGAGTGCATCGCTTCCATCCCTTTCAACGTCCGGTAGGCAGACGTTCGGTTTTTGAATGCTCCTTTCGGCCCCAGGATCCGCTTTAACCGGCCATGATCGCCTTCAATGACGTTGTTGAGGTATTTCACCCGACGATGCTCGACCGTCGATGGACAGACGCCTTCCGCCTTCAGCTCAGAGATTGCCCTGGCGAGTGAGGGGGCCTTGTCGGTGCTGATCACCCGCGGATAGCCTGCCGATTTATTCGACCGTAGCGTCTTCGCCAGGAAACGCTTCGCTGCCGCGACGTTGCGTTTTGGTGAGAGGTAGAAGTCCAGGGTCTGGCCACCGGCGGTGATTGCCCGATAGAGGTAGCACCACTTTCCCCCGACCCGGATATAGGTCTCATCCACCCGCCAGGACCTGGCCTGCCAGTCAGGAACTTGCCGATACCACCGGGTCTTCTTATCCAGCTCAGGAGCATATTTCTGGACCCAGCGGTAGATCGTGGTGTGATCGACCGGCACTCCCCGCTCGGTCATCATCTCTTCGAGGTCGCGATAGCTCACGCCGTAGCGGCAGTACCACCGCACCGCCCACAGGATGATTTCACGAGGGAACTGCCGACCGGAGAAGATGCCCATGGACCTGATTATTCCACGCCGGTCTTCCTACTGCCCCAACTTTGCAACAGCACCGAAAATTATTCCAACTAGTATTCCAGGAACTATATAGAGCATGGTTTCCCTTCTTCAGCTTCGAAGACAAGAGCATTGAAAACGAGTTTTACCGCATCATGCTAGCCGATATGTTTATAGAACATGACGATAAAGAGAACTAAAATACTCACCACCAGCACGTTTAGTATTTACAGTAAACTGCATCTCCGTATGCCTGTAGACCTGTAAAGCAGTATTTACTGAAATCTGTAAAATGGTAGACGCAATGACGCATCCACCTAGGAGAAGCCATGATCATTACCGCCATTAACGCCAAAGGTGGCGTTGGCAAGACCACTACAATGATGTTTCTCGCCACGGTTTTCGCCCACCGAGGAAAGACCGTGACTGTCACAGATTTAGACCGACAGGGCTCAGCTCTGGAATGGTCTGAACGCGCGGAAGACGGAGGCGATCCTTTACCATTTGAGGTCGAGCTGTCTATCCCTAAGCGCGTCGATAGACAAGCAGCACTCGTCGGAGACGATGAGTTCATGTTCATCGATGTCCCGCCAGGAGACGAGAACGCTATCGAAGCAGCAATCGCTGTCAGCGACTTCATTATCCTTCCAACCCGTTCTGCTGCAGCCGACCTCTCCCGCGTGTGGGAATTGCGCGACGCAGTTAGCGGAACACCACATGCAGTCCTGCTGACGTTCGCCAGGAAGGGAACCAGCGCCCTTGATGCTGCACGAGAAGCGCTTGATGCAGAACAAATGCCCCACTTTAAAACCGAAATCCCGCTACGCGAGGATATGCACCTTGCCTTTGGCTACTGCCCCGGCCCCGACATGCATGGTTACGACAAGGTGGCCGACGAGATTATGGAGATGATGAAGTGACCACCAGCAAGGCGCGCGCACGCGCTCAACAAGGCCCGCGAACCTCGTCAAAGAAAACCGCAACGCCGACCTCGGCAGCGGAGAAGAAAACAGTACGAGGTGCATTCCATCAACCCACCGGCCGCGACTACGTCAAAAAGATGACCATCGAAATTGACCGCGACCTTCACGCAGAACTCAAAGTCATCGCCGCGCAAAAAGGCGTGACCATACGCGAGATTGTCAGCAACTACCTCGAAGAATACGTCCACAACAATAAATAAAGGTTTACAGTCATACAGTAATACAGGTTTATGGCACCTGTATTACTGTATGCCTGTTGCTCTGGATAATTCGCCACCGTATGGGTAAATCTGCGCACGCGTGACCTGGGGTTTCATTTCATGAGGGTAAATCTGCGCAGCCTGACCTGTACAGCTGAAACTCGGTTACGTATGGCTTGCCATATGTCTAGCCATACGTAACCGCAGGTAAAAGGCATATTTTTCGCGTGTCATGGCTAGTAAATAACACCGGTGTCATTTAGAGTCGGTGAAAGACAGTTAAAAAACGAAGAAAGTCACCGGGCGGCAACCCGATGACTTTCGCTTATCACCCAGCACACACCTGGGAGAAACCACGGTT